>NZ_SMCL01000001.1:0-224 GCF_004343065.1 Neorhizobium sp. S3-V5DH | reverse complement strand
GGAGATGAAACTGCTCACCGAAGCCGGCGCCTGAATCCGGGCACGCCGCACCGCGCGTCCCACTCGCAAAGGAGGTGGCATGAAAGAGGCCACGTCCATGGAGAGAACGGATCTCTGAGATGCAGATGTTCTTAGGACAGTCACGCTTTGCGCCGTTTGGCTTACCTTTCCTGGGTTTTCGCGAACTCAGTGAAGGAGAGCAAAGCGTGACTGCACCTTATGAT